>DATIKU010000059.1 GCA_035477215.1 Spirochaetota bacterium
TAGGGTGTGACAAGTGCTGTTTGTCGACGAAAAGCATTCAGATTCAGGTAAAAATGCACTTGTAGGTTTTAAAAGATCTAACGCAACGAATTTCAGAAAATATTTTGAGCAGTATACCCTGGTTTTTCAGGAAACTGCTAATCGGCCTCGTCGCCGTCTTCGAAGAGGGTGATCACCGCGTCCTTTTTCTGCGCGGCGCGCACTATATGGTCCAGGCTCTTCCTGTCGATTATCGCGTAATGGGGGGCGAGCCGCTCGATGATCCCGTTGTTCGCCCCGAGGAGCATCTCGTCTATCACGCCGGGATGGCTGCAGTGCAAAAGCGTGACATCGGTGATCCGGATGCGGACGGTCTGCGCCGACCACTCGTTCAGGAGAAATCCGAGGTTTTGCGGTATGCCGTTGCGCGCGTATTTCTCAAGCGCCGCGATAAACTCCAGGTGTGACATCCCGCGTTTGTCCGCCCTCACCACCGAGTTCCTGCTGATGCGCGTGTGAAGCATCAGATCGTCCTTTACTATGTCCGAATGGGCGGCGAGCAGGTAAAGGGCCTCGGCGGGGACTTCGCGCCGGGGGATGATGAGCGTGAAGTCCGGATTGATGTACACACTGCGCGCATCGTTTTCCTGCCGCTCGACCGCCGTGCGCCTGGCCTTTGAAAGCCTGGCGGCGGCCTCCGTGCCGATGTCCGAAAGCAGTACCGAGTCCCCCTTCGTTTCGGTAATCCCGAACAGGCTGAGCATTCTTATGCCGGCGTGATATTGCCGGACCGCCTCCGTCCGCGCGCGGGTCAGACCGTCGGGGGCCTGCGGGTCGGACGCCGAAAGCGAACGCATGACAAACCTGGCGAAAAGGGAGCTTTCGTTTTCGCCTCCATGGTGCAGTACGATATCGCAAAGCCGCGAGAACGTTTCGGGCCGCGGCATTTGAAACGGCGGAGCGAAGAGATGGTCATCGATCTCTTCGTCCAGCGGGCTCCTCATGATGCGCACCAGCAGACGAAGCGGAGCGTCGACCTCTTTTTCGAGGCCGGAAAGCGATATCACCACCGCGTCGCGCTTGATACGGACGCATTTCAGGCGATGAAAAACGTACAGGCAGAGGCGCAGGAGCTCATCGGGGGGAAGGGGATCGCCCGATCGCTCGTAGATGGCGAGCAGGGCATCGGAAAGCCGCTTCCAGTCGATCTTTCGGAACTCGCGCTGGCGTGTGATGAAGAGGCCGCTCGAGGAGACGACATCGAACACGGTGAGCATATTGAGGAGAAAGTAATAGCCGTTTGAAACCACGCGGCCTCCGGGGGCCGCGTTTGATCTTTCCGCCGCCAACGCCGGATAAAGACCCGGGGTGATGAACAGGTAGGTCGCGAACGGGTCTTCAAGTCGGTGCCGCAGCGCCACCATGTCGTTCACCGCCAGGAAATTGAGTCCTTCCTCTATCTGCCCGCGGGAGTCGGACGCGAGCAGTTCGTCAAGCTCCAAAAACCCGCCGTTTTCAAAGAGGGTGCGGAGAATGCTCGCCGCACCTCGATGCCGGCGGGGGGCGAGCCCGGTTCCGCCCGGTTCTCCGGGGCGATTGAGGGCGGCGCGGACACCGTCAACATATTCCTTAATGAACCGCTCGTCGAACGGATGGAGCATGGCCCGTATCTCGGGATAGATGTAGATTTTATCGAGCTTGTTGTGCAGGCGCTGACGGTTTTTAAGCACATAAACCAGAAGCTTCCCCGACAGCGAAGCCGAAATCTTCTCGATCGCGGCGCCTTCCATCTTGAGGGTTTTGTCGATATCGCCGTACGTGATGCCGTTTTCGTCCGAAAGCGCCATGTTAAGCACCTGGAGCTCCTCTCTGGAAAGGCTGCCCAGGAGCAGGTGAAAACCGACGTGCGTAAGAATAGAGCCCGCGGCCTCCCGGCCGGCGTCCTTTGGAAGGGCCTCTATTCTCAGCAGCTCTGCGAGTTTATTCGCATCTTCTCCGGTGAGGCTTCTGGCGGCATCGCTGATTTTTTTCATGATAAAAAAGTTGTGGACATCGATATTGGACTATTCTATACAGGCGCTTGTATTTATGCAATAAAATTTCATTGCGCGCCATCCCGGCGATTTTTGCACCAAACAGTGGCGAAAGCTTCCAAATACAACAACTCACAGGTGATCGTTTCCCGCCGGTCGCGGGAGGAGCGGGGTCCAGCAGATCGATCATTACGGGTTGGCGGAGAATTGAATGCTACAATTTTTGAGGTTTGACGGTTCGCTCGTTTCCGAGGGCGAATACCCGGTCGTTTCCGGCGCCGAGGCTTGGCGCTTTTTTTCAAGACGGACGCTTTACGCGTTCCTGCTCGCCTATTCCACCGTTTTCCTGGCCGCGGCCATTCCCTTCGACGGAGTGTTTTTCTTCGGCGGGCTCATTTCGGGCGCGATCATTATACGTCTGATCAACAACATCCTCAAGTACAATAGTTTCAAAAGAGGCAGAATCGTCGTCGACAAGGATGGATTCGAGATATTCCACTCATCGGGCAGCGTGCGCGTCAAGGCACAGGACGTTACCTACTGCGAGGTGAACGTCTTCGGAAACCTCATTGTGCGCGAGAAGTACATGACGACGTCGTTTCCGCTGGCCCTCCTGAAAAAGGAGGACCGGCAGGCGCTGCTCGCGCAGCTGCAAGACATGTCGCCGCGAAGGACCGAGCTTTTCAAAAAGGTATATGATTTTTTCGACGCGGTGCTCGTCGCGTTCATCCTCGCGATGCACATACGCCAGTTCATCATTCAGGCATATTATATACCCACCGGCTCGATGGAGGATACCCTGCTGGTGGGAGACCACCTGCTGGTGGAGAAAATCACCTACGGCCCGGCCATCCCCCGGATGATCGGAATGGAAAAACCCCTGCACCTGGATTTTCTCGGCATCCGGGAGGTGCGGCGCGGCGACATCATCATCTTCAGGCCCCCCGGCGAGGACGAAAAGGACTTCATCAAACGGTGCATCGCCGTGGAGGGTGACGAATACCATATCGCGGACGGATCGGTCTGGATAAACGGCAAGCGCGTGGAGGAGGCGTATATAAAAGGCCTTACGAGCTATCGTGGATTCGGGGACCGAAAGATCGAAGGGGTGGTTCCGAAGGGCTCGGTCATCGCGATGGGCGATAACCGGGAGAACTCCTTCGACAGCCGGGGATTCGGCTATCTCCCCGTGGAGAGAATCAAGGGGCGGGCCCTTATGCTTTACTGGAACACCGCGCACATAAAGAACCTTGATTTTTCCCGCCTTGGCCTGATACGCTGAAGCGGGGCGCGCGGAGCCGAGTCGGCGCCCCGCCGTCGCGCCCGCGGGCGCGACGGCTCGGAAACTATCGGATGCCCGGTGAAGCGAAATGAACATCCCCATCTTCTCGCGGCGTGTCATGTTCACCGGCGTACTGGTCCTCGGTACGGCCCTTTTCCTCGTCTATCGCCTTGTTTCACTGCATTTTTCCGATTCATTACATGTTCCTTCCGACGCCGACAGGGAGGTCCACCGCGGCGCCGTGTTTGACAGGACGGGCAGTCTCCTGGCCGTCAGCGTCGAACGCCGGTCGCTCTTCGCGAACCCTTCCGAAATCAAGGACCCCGAGGCCGTCGCCGGCGCGGTCGCACCGCTCATAGGGATGCCGCGATCCATGGTGCTTGACCGCCTGAGGCGCGAAAAGCGTTTCGTCTGGCTGCGGAGAAAGCTCGATGACGGCGTCGCCGATCGCATCGCGTCGCTGGGGATCAGGGGGCTGCACTTGAAAAACGAATACCACCGGGTGTATCCGCACGGAACGCTGGCCTCCAACATCGTCGGTTTCGCGGGGCTGGACAACACCGGACTCGAAGGCATCGAATACAAATACGACGACGTGCTGACGGGAAGGAAGGGACCGGCACGGACATCGCCGGACGCGGATTATGTAAAGGGATACAACGTGCGCCTCACAATCGACCGGGTGGTGCAGTACACCGCCGAGCGCGAGATCGAGCGCGGCGTCCGCGAGAGCCAAGCGGCACAGGGAGCGGCCGTGGTGATGGAGGTAAAGACCGGAAGGCTCCTCGCCGTGGCCAAGTACCCTCTGGTAGATCCAAACTCATACCGGGAATTTTCCGGGAATGCCATGAAAAATTTCGCCGTGGTCGATTCATTCGAGCCGGGGTCGACGCTGAAGGTCATCGCGGCGGCGGCGCTGCTCGAGACGCATCCCGGGGTGCTCAAGGAGACCTTCCGCTGCGAAGGGAAAATAGAGGTCGCGGACGCCGTGATAAAATGCACGGCGGTGCACGGCGACCTCACGCTCGACGGCATCATCAAACATTCGTGCAACGCGGGGATCGTACAGGCCGCGAAACGACTCAAACGCGAAAACCTCCACTCCACGCTCTCTCGATTCGGTTTCGGCAGGGAGACCGGGGTGGAGATGCCCGGCGAGTCTCCGGGGCTGCTCCGCGGCGCGGGCGACTGGTCGGGGCTCTCCCGTTATTCGCTTTCAATCGGTCAGGAGCTATCGGTGACCTCGATCCAGATGGTGGCGGCCTTCGGCGCGATTGCCAACGGCGGCGTGTACATGGCCCCCACGGTAATCGAGTCAATCGAGTCCGACGAAGGGGCAGTGCTGCAGGCTTTCTATCCGAAGAGCCGGGGGCGTGTAATAAGGCAGGACGTCTCCGCGCGGCTTCTGGGCATGATGAAAGGGGTGGTGGAGGGCGGTACGGCGACCAGGGCGCGGATGGCGTATTACGAAGCCGCCGGCAAAACCGGAACCGCCCAGAAATCCATGAAACGGGGCGGTTACCACCCCGGCAAGTACATGGCGTCGTTCGTGGGGATCGCGCCGCTGTACGATCCGGACGTGTGCATACTCATTCTGCTGGATGAGGCCCCGGAGAGCGTTTCGGGCGGCGCCGCGGCCTCGCCGGTGTTCGCGCGAATCGCCGGGCGGATTCTGCCATACAGGGGCGTAAAAAAGGGACATGTCGCCTCGGGTGATCCGCTGAAAGGTGCGCCGCGAACGACGGCACTGCATCGGGGACTTATGCCGGATTTTCGAGGGATGCGGCTCGGCGAGGCGACCCGGACGCTTGCGGTTATACGGAAGGAGGCGATGGTCGAGTATTCGCTGGTTGGCAGGGGTGTCGTCCGCCGCCAGTCACCCGAACCGGGAAGCCCGGTCGGCCATCATCGCAAGATCATACTGTATTTCGAAGAACAATGACGGAACTTTTTGAAAAAAACAGCGCACTCCTCAAGCGCCGTCACGGTCCGGTCCACGTCGCCGTTTTGGGAGCGGAGGACGACCCGCGCATTCGCGTCTCCGCGTCGCGAGGGGGCGCTCCGGTGCCCGAGATCGCGCAGGAGGGCGGTACCATCTCGGTTCACAGCAGGTACGATCCGGTAACGGAGGCCGCCCGCTTCATCGCCGGTATCGAGCCGGGGAACTTCAACCTCTTCATCGTCTTCGGATTCGGCTTCGCCTATCATCTGGCGGAGCTCCTCGATCGCATTTCCGGAGATGCCGTCGTGCTGGTACTCGAGCAGAGCGCCGCCATGATCCGTTCGGCGATCATCCACCGGGATCTTTCAAACATGCTTTCCGATGAGCGGCTGCACATACTGGTCGACCCCACGGAGGAGGGCCTGGCGGACATTCTGCGGGGCAAGTCCACCTACCGGGTTTCATTCCTCACCCACCGGGGCTCATTTCAGATCGCCCCCGCGTATTACTCGAACCTGCATCGTATCTCGAAATCCTACCTGTCGGCGAAAGAGGTCAACATCGCCACGCTCGCCAAGTTCGAGCGCACCTGGGGGGCTAACATTGCGCGCAACGCCGGGGTGTTCATCGACAACCCCGGGGCCGGGGATTTTTACGGAAAGTTTGCGGGGGTCCCGGCCATAATCGCCGCGGCGGGACCGTCGCTGTCGGACAGTATCGGGTTCATCCGGGCGAACGCGGACCGCGCGGTGATCGTCGCGGTCGACACCTCGTACGGAATATTGAAGAAACATGGCGTCGAGCCCCACTTCTGCGTTTCGGTGGATCCGCAGCTCATCAACGCCCGTTATTTCGAGGGCGATACGGGTGGCAGGACCGTGCTGGTGGCCGATCCCACGGTACACCCCTCGGTTTTTCGACTCTTTCGGGGAAGGCGCGCGCTCGCGGGGATGGCGTTTCCCATGCTGAAATGGATGGAGGAGGCGACCGGGCCTAAGGGCGAAATGGCGTACGGGGGCTCGGTCTCGACCAACGCGTACGATTTCGCCAGGAGGCTCGGTGCTTCGACGATCGCGCTGGTGGGGCAGGACCTGGCCTTTACGGGCGGCCTCGCCCACGCGCGCGGTTCGTATCTCGACGAGCAGGTGTTTCTGCGCACGCGGCGCTTCTACACGCCGTTCATGTTCAACCGTTTCCAGCTCACGGCGCTTCCGGCGATACTGGTGCGGGGCATACGCTCACCGGTCGTCCATACCAATCAGAAGATGATGATATTCCTCTCCTGGTTCGAGAAGCGGAACGATCCGCGGCTTGTAAACGCAAGCTTTGACGGCGCCCGCATAAAGGGCCTTCGTCACGTCGCCGCGGAAGAGCTTCGTTTTGATGGCCCCGTCATCGACATATTCGGTCTTATCGACTCGGCGTATGAAGAGGGTATGTCCGCGCTGCGCAATCCGAAGGAGGTGCGCCGGGCAATCGTGCGCCGCTGCGAGGCCATGCTCGGCGAGCTGGAAGCGCTCGTGCCGCTGCTCGAGAAGGCCGTACGCAATTCGGAGGAACTCCGGGCCGTTCTCGCAGCGGAGCGGCGCGACCGGGGAAAGATGGAATACCTGTTGAAAAGGCTCGCGGAGGCCGACAGAAGCATCGAGTCGCTCGACGCGCTGAAAGACATGATAAGCTTTACCGCGCAGCGCGTCATCCACACGATCACCGAGGGTTACGAGGTCGACGAAGGGGAGGGCGCTGTCGCGGAAGACGAGCGCGTCGCCATGCGCTCGCGTTTTCTCTACCTCGGTTTTCTGGAGGGAAGTACGTTCATCCGCAAGGTTATAGTGAAAATGCTGGCGACCCTTGACGGATGATGGTCCGGCTCAGGCCGTCGCCGCGCGCTTTCCGCTGTAATACCAGCCCGCCAGTCCCGCCAGTATGAACAATATCCCGATAAACTGCGCCTGCGAAAGCCCCATGACTCCCTTCGGGTTCAGCCGGATGAACTCGATCAGGAACCGGGGAAGGCCGTTGAGTATGAGATAGAGAAAGAAGAGCTTTCCATCCGCCAGCCCCTTTTTCCTGAGCTGCATGAGCAGCGCCAGTACCAGAAATGAAAAAAAGACCTCGAAAAACGGCGTTGGGTAAACCGCGGCCGTGGTCGGCACGATGCCGTTAGGATAGGCGGTCGCCCAGAGCGAAGAGGTCGCGATGCCGTAGCAGCCGTCGCCGGCGACGTGGCAGCCGAAACGGCCGAAGCAGTATCCCAGCGCCATCGAGGGCGCCGCCGCGTCGGCTACTTTGACAAAGGACTCGCCGCTGCGCTTGATGATCCACCACGCCAGAAGGAATGACAGGATGAAACCGCCATAGGCCGAGAGCCCCGCCCCCGAAAAGATCATTCCCGCCGGGTCGGCGGCGAACTCGTCGAGATGCTCTATAATATGGAAAACCTTGGAGCCGATGATCCCGCCCGGGATGGCGGCCAGCAGTATCCGGTACGCGATCTCCGGGTCCATGTTCCTGAGCTTGAGCTCGCGCTCGAAAAGAAGAAATGCCAGATAAAAGCCGATGCCCAGCATGACGCCGTAACCGCCGATGGAGATGAACTTGTACTGGAAGAGTATTGGGTACATGGAGGCCTCTCGCTAAATATGGTATATCACGGCATATCGATCGGCGGCGGCAGGCCGGCCGCTCACTATCGGAGCGTGCGCCGCCAGTGTTGTTACAGTTTTCCGCGCCATGCGCGGTGCGTGTCCTGATTTCGGAGCCATTCAGCCGGACTTGTCAAGAGTATTATCGATTTCATCGGTCGGCTTCCGGCCGCAACAGCGTATCCGGCCGACCGGGAATCGATGGAAGGCGCCCGTGCGAAAAGTGGAATAAATCACGATTCCCATTCGTCTATATATTGACTCCCGGCACGGCGGGAGGATGGGGGGGTATTGTGCTGAAGCGCGCTGTATTGTAGCGTCGATGACGGGGAGGAAGACGGGGAGGCCATCCCGGGCAAGCTTCCTTTCCATGATCATCAAAAAAACTTGACGAAAAGAAGCCGGTCCGCTATATTGTTAACTAAATAGTTAGTTTATATAACCGTTTGGTTAGGTGCTGCATGGAATTGTCGGCGGAAAGGCTTCGTTTCCTCGGCATGGTGAGGGCGCTTCCCTTTCTTTTCGCGCTGCATAACGCGGAGGAGTCGCTCTCCATGGTGGAGTTTTCAGCCCGGCACATGGCCGGATTCCATTCGGTCACACAGGTGCAGTTTCTGTCGGCGCTCGTACTCATTACGGGCGCGGCCTTCGTCCTGTGCTTTGTGGCGGCAGGTAGGTTCGGACGGGGCATCTGGGCGTATGTTCCGCTCTGGATCCAGTCGATCCTGTTTTTCAACGCGTTCAGCCATATAGCGATAACGATTCATACGGGAGAGGCCGCGCCGGGTGTTTATACCGCGGTGCTCGTCAATATCCCCTTTACGATCGCGCTGTTTCGCGGCGCTTTACGCGAGGGGTTAGTAACCGCAAGGGGGGCCTCCTGGTCGGCGGTCGCGGGCCTGGTGCTCTACGTGCCGGTGGTGCTTCTTTCGCTCGG
>DATIKU010000060.1 GCA_035477215.1 Spirochaetota bacterium
TAACACGCATTGAAATCCATTGTCGTTGAAGCTAGATGGCGATTTTCTTCAGTAGCCTTGCTGGATGGAAACCATATCCATATACTCGAGAAGTCCTTCCTTGTGCAATAAAAGCTTATTGCAATCTTCCAATGATATACCATCGAATTTCTCTCCATCAATCCTGCTTTTCCCATGGAACCATTCCATTAATTTTTTGGGGTCATCTATGCTCTTAATTGACTGAACCAAATCATTACCGAGATTATTCCCGTCCTCAATCGCGGCCGCTGTCACATAGTCAACAAAGTTCGCCACATTATACCCCATATAGCATACCACCAATATTGCACATGACGCAATCACCATGCGAGTTTCTGAAATTTGTCAATTCATTTATTTTCTTTTTGCCCACCTTTTTAGACATTGAAGTGTGATAAGTTCAGTTTAGATTCGACCCATACGCTGACTCGACCTGGAGGGTATCGATGGCTTTTCGATCACGGAACGCGCACCGGCGACGACTGGCGCCTTGTGGGCGACGCCGCCGCCCATGTGGACCCGCCCTCTGCCGTTTTCGGTACCGAGATGTGCGGCGCACTGCTATATGCCCATTTCGCGGGCGACTGCGCCTGAACGGATGTCATCATCACCTTCTATTTTTTTAGGAAATGATTCAATTATCTAACCGATACCCCGGTATAATCGGTGGTGTTTGGAGAGAACACGGAGTTCGAAAAAAGGGAAGTTCCCCGCCGGAGGTGTTCGGCTTCGCTCGGTCGAAAATTTTTGTCCTGAAACGGTAAAATTGTTGCAAAATTACCCTCCGTCAACTAAGTGTGGCTATCACTTTTTCTGATGGAGAATCTCATGGCCAAATGCGAAGTATGCGGGAAATCGGTCCTGTTCGGAAACAGCGTAAGCCATTCCAATAAAAAGACCCTGAAAACTTGGAAACCCAACGTCAAGCGGCTGCGCGTGATGGAAAAAGGCCGGGTGATGCGCAAATATGTCTGCACCCGCTGCATACGTTCCGGAATGGTAACGAAGGCGAGTTAACCGCCGCTGCATCACCGGCGCCGCGCGGCGCCGGAACGCTATGAAAAGCCCGAAAGGGCTTTTCGTGTTTCAGGCCACGGCTTCCCCGATCCCCCGTCGCGCCATCAGGAAACGCACTTTTTACGCGTTAAAATAGCCGAAAATCGATATCACGGTCAGCACCATCGCAAAAAAGGCGACGCCCCCCACCAGGGCGAAGGGGATAAAGAATACCGCTGCCGCACGGTTCAGCGTGGCGGAGTGCATTTCGGATATCCCCTGTATAACGATGGCGGCCGACCATGCGAAGAGCGCCATGGAGAAGAGCACGTAAAAGAACACCGGCGCGAAGTTGAAGACGCTGAAGATCAGTATCGCCGGAAGCAGCAACACCCTGGGAAAGAGCGCGTAGTTCATGATGTTGATGACGTTCTTTATATTACCCTGGTAGCCCATCACCTGCCCGGCCGTATCGATAAGACTTCCGATCAGGATATTTTGAAACACCAGCAGGATAAAGAACAGAATCCAGCCGTAGGTGATCTTGGTGTAGAAAAACGGCGTTTGCGAGCCCAGGAGCGAAAGCGCGAGGATTTCCATGATGGATACGCACGCCGGGACTACAAAGCCGAGGGGCAGCGACTTCGATTCGCGCATGAGCGCCGCGGCGAGTTTTCCCGGATCGGTGAAGACCATATAAAAATAGTCCACCCATACGAGCGATTTCAGGAATTCCTTCATGGCTGGTACCTGTATTCAACGGCCGGCAGGTTTGAGAGGAACTGCCGGTCCACGCGTATGTCGATCGGTCCCCTGGCGCCCTGGAGCGTCATGAGGAGTCGTTCTATCGGATTGGTCACCTCGTCGTACACGGGTGCGTCTTCGGGCAGCTTGGCCAGAGCGCGGGCCTTGGCAAGCGCGGTTTCGAAGGACCCCAGCTCGTCCACGAGCCTGTGTCTGAGCGCGGTTTCGCCGCTCATTACACGCCCGTCCGCGACTGGTTCTATTTCCGGAATCGGTATGTTTCTTCCCAGCGAAACATCCGCCAGAAATTTTTTATACGATGAATCGATGATCTCCTGTATCAGCTCGCGCTCCTCCTGGCTGATGTCGCGGTATGCGGAGAGCAGGTCCTTGTATCGTCCGCTCTTGATGACGTTCATTCGGATGCCGAGCTTCTCGAACAGGCCTTTCAGATTGGGCGATACCGCTATGACGCCGATCGACCCGGTGATTGAACCGTGATTGGCGAGGATGTAGTTGCATGCCGAAGCGACGTAGTAACCGCCCGAGGCGGCCAGCTCGCCCATCGACGCGACCACCATGATGTTTTCCTTGCGGAGGCGCATGATCTTGTCGAAAATCTCCTGCGTGGCCGCGACGGTGCCCCCCGGCGAGTTGATGCGCACAACCACGGCCTTTATGCGTTTGTCGCGCAAAAGGTCATCGAGACGCTGCACGATGGCATCTGAGCCGTATGCCATGCCCAGCGGACCGCCTCCGGAGGCGTCGATGGCGATTGGTCCGTATATTCGGACGATGCCGACACCGGGCCCGGTATCGGGCGAGCGCAGGCGGTAGGCATCGCGACCGGTCCCCTGCATGGTAATGCTGATGTCGATGATCGCAAGCACTGATGAAAGCACGAGCAGTATGAGGATGGAAACGACTATCTTCCTGTTCTTGTCCATTATCCTTTATCTTTTCCGGTAGTGGGATGGCGCGTCGGGCGTCAGCGTATTAAGCCTACCGACTCGGGTGGTTTTTGCAAGAATTATTTGCCACCTAATTAGTATTGACACGTTTTAAAATCGATAGGCAACTGTATCTGTCGCACCACAGGAGCACAGGCCGTGCCCGCCCGCGGTGACGCCGCCTTGGGCGGGCACGAGCGGGCGGGAGATTCCCCCAGCGCCATTATGAAGAGGTCAGCGTGAAAAAACTTCCCGCCACCATCGTCGATTTTCACGTGCATCTTTTTCCCGACAGGCTCTTCGAGAAAATATGGAACTATTTCGGCAAGGACTACGGCTGGGACGTTCGGCACCGCCTGTATTACCGAGAGAGCGTCGAATACCTCCGCGAGCGCGGCGTGGGGCCCATCGTTTATTCCAATTACGCGCACCGCGAGGGGGTCGCCCGCTCGCTCAACGAGTGGAACCATGAAGTACTCAACGAAATCCCCGATCTCTACTGCTTCGCCGCGTATCATCCAGGCGATTACGACGCGCTCGATATCGCGCGACACGCGCTCGACCATCCCCGCGTGCTCGGATTCAAACTCCAGCTCCTCGTCCAGCGCTTCCATCCTCACGACGAGCGCCTGTTCCCGATGTACGAACTCGTTATGGAGCGCGGGAAGCGACTGCTCTTCCACGTCGGCACCGGCCCCGTCGGCAACGAGTTCGTCGGTTACGATCACTTCGTCCGGCTCCTCGACCGGTATCCGAGCCTGCCGGCGAATGTTGCGCACATGGGCGCGCTTGAATTCAGCGAGTTTTTCGGGCTCCTCGACGCGCATCCCCTGCTCTATTTCGACACGTCCTTCGCGTTTCTGCCGGGTCTGCCGGTCCGCTTCGACCTGGGGAACGACGTGCTCGAGCGGTACAGGGACCGAATCCTATACGGCTCGGACTTCCCCAACATCATTTTTCCGCGTGAAGACGAGATCGACTGTCTCCTCGGCCTTGATCTTTCGCAGGAGTTCTATGATGCCGTCTTTCTCAAAAACGGCATGCGCATCATTCGTGGGGAGGTCTGAAGCATATATGGAAGACCGCTGCGCGACCGGAAAACAGTCATCCAATTTTCGGCGGAGAGTGATGCATTGCTCTTGCGTGTGTATTGAATTTCTTGTAAAATTCTGTCATTGCGAGCCCCGGTCTTTCCGGGGCGTGGGGATCTCTTTTTATTTCAAGCTATATGGATTACCTTCCCGCCTTTTGAGATCGCGGCGTCGCTACGCTCTTCGCGATACCGGTTTTCGGCCCGGAATTAAATCCACACTCCCGCCCTCCGGGCGTCCTTTTCCAAGAAATGTTTGCTTTTCCGGCTATGATTTGAAAAAGTGCCATAGCGCTTCAACCTTAAGCGTAACGGCGGTATCAGACTGATGAAAAGAATCGAAACGGAAGCGATCGTCATTGGCGGGGGGGCCACCGGGGCGGGAACGCTCCGCGACCTGACGCTGCGCGGCGTTCGCGCCGTCCTTATAGAAAAGAGCGACATGGCCTCGGGAACCACGGGCCGCAATCACGGTCTGCTGCACTCGGGCGCGCGGTACGCGGTCAACGACCTGGAATCGGCGCGCGAGTGCATCCGCGAAAATAAAATCTTGAAGAAGATCGCGCGTCACTGCATCGAGGACACCGGCGGTCTTTTCGTCACGCTCCCTGAGGATGACCCCTCGTATCACGGCAAGCTGATCGAACACTGTAAATACGCGGGGATCCGCTGCGAGGAGATAAGCGTACAGGAGGCCCTGCGTATCGAGCCCAACCTCAACCCGAACATCCTCGCCGCGCTCCGTGTCCCCGACGGCACCATCGATCCCTTCCGGCTCACGTCGGCCAACGTGCTCGACGCTCAGGAGCGCGGCGCCATTGTCCTCACCCACACCGGGGTGAGCGGTGTCATTCGCGAGGGCGATCGTGCCACCGGCGTCAACTGCCGTGACCGGAGGACCGGCGAGGAGTTTGAGGTGTTCGGCGGTATCATCGTGAACGCCTCGGGCGTCTGGGGGCAGGAGCTCTGCGCCTCGGCCGGTATCGCGCTGCGGATGTTCCCCTCCAAGGGCTCAATGGTCATCATCGATTACCGCATCAATAACGTCGTTGTCAACCGCTGCCGCGTACCCTCCGACGGCGACATCGTCGTCCCCGGCGACACTGTCTCGCTCATCGGCACCACGTCCAAGAAAGTGGACTACGATAAAATCGACGAGATCACCGTCGACCAGGATGAAATCGCCACGCTCCTGGAAAGCGGCGAGAAGCTCATCCCGAACGTGTCGAGAACGAGGGTGCTGCGCGCATATTGCGGCGTGCGCCCGCTCATCGCCGTATCGGGCGAGATGGACGGACGCGAGATAAGCCGCGGGATCGTGCTCATCGACCACGAGAAACGCGATTCCGTGGGCGGGTTCATCACCATAGCCGGCGGCAAGCTCATGACCTACCGCCTGATGGCGGAGATGGCCGCAGACCTTGCGTGCGCCAAGCTGAATTTAAAAAAGAGGTGCCGCACCCGGACAACGGCGCTGCCCGGCTCCGAGCGAAAACTGGACCAGGCGAAATCGGTGAAGTTCTTCACCGGTATTCCCAACTCGGTGGTCGGCTCGACCCTGTACCGCCACGGGCAACGCATACGGAACATCCTCCACCGCGATAAGCGCAACTACGGCCTCATCTGCGAATGCGAGATGGTCACAGAGGGCGAAATCGAATACGCCCTTAAAAAGCTTAATGCTAAAGATATAGTCGATTTGCGGCGCAGAACGCGCATCGGCATGGGCCCCTGCCAGGGCCAGCTCTGCGCCTACCGCGCGGCCGGACTCTTCGTAAAATACGACTCGGCAACGTCGACCGAATCGAACAAAATGCTCGTCGATTTTCTGGAGGAGCGCTGGAAGGGGATCAAACCGGTGCTGTGGGGAGACGCCCTGCGCTCGGTTGAGTTCTGCTACTGGATATATCAGGGGCTCTTCGGTCTCGGCGATGTCAAGTTTCCGGAAGAGGGTGAGGACAGGTGAGGTACGACTGCGTAATAATAGGCGGCGGGCTTTCGGGCATCACCTGCGGAATCCGGCTTGCGGAAAAGGGCGCGAGCTGCGCCGTTATATCCACGGGCATGAGCGCCCTGCACTTCTCGTCGGGCTCCATCGACCTTTTCGGCCACGAAGGAGAAGGGAAGACGGTGTTCCGCCCCTTCGAATTCCTGGACGATTTCATCGGTTCCAACCCGCTCCATCCCTACGCCCGCTGCGGGTCATCGCAAATACGCGAGGCGCTCTTTTATTTCAGGGACCAGCTCGGCCGGGAAGACATCGACCTCTACAATAACGACGATGCCAACCACTTCCACGTCACCACGCTGGGCACGCTCAAACCCACGTTTTTTTCGCAGCGAAGCGTTTTCAACGAGAAGATACGCCAGGCCTTCGAGAAGAAATCGAAGATCGCGGCGCTCAATTTCGAAGGCTACCGCGACTTTTACCCGGAGCTCGCCGTCATCAACCTCAAACGCAATATTCTGTTCAGAAACATCGAGATTATCTCCGGAAAAATCCTGTATCCGGACTACGGAGACCCCCGGCGCAATCCATTCGAATACCGCTCGATCGACATCGCCCGCATATTCGACACCGAGCGCTACCTGGAGGACCTCGCCGCGCAGATCCGCGCCGCCGCCGGCGACGCGGCCTTCGCCGCTATGCCGGCCTTCCTCGGCATTACCAATTTCAAGCGGCACCACCAGCTGCTGCAGCAGTTAACGGGGCTGCTCATCTACGAGATTCCCACGCTTCCGCCGTCAATTCTCGGAATGCGCATCGACAACGCGCTCAAGTCTCGCTTCGCCGCGCTCGGCGGCGTATACATCGCGGGTGATACCGTTAAGAGCGGAACGATCTCCGGAGGAAGACTCGAGTCCGTTTACACGGAAAACGGCGGCGCCTCCGCCCTTGGCGCCGGAAACTTTGTACTGGCGAGCGGCAGTTTCTTCAGCGGCGGACTGGTGAGCGAATTCAGCCGTGTGCGCGAGCCCGTTTTCGGCCTTCGGGTGCACAGCGACGCCGAGCGCTCGAGGTGGTACGCGCCGGAGTTCTTCCCCCGGGACGGACATCCCTTCCTCGAATACGGCGTCGAGACCGACGAGCGTCTCAACCCGCTCACCGACGACGGGCAGAGGATCGCAAACCTCTACTGCATCGGGGCGCTTCTCCCTCACTACAACCCGATTCGCGAGGGCTCGGGCGGCGGCGTCGCCGTGTCCACCGGCTACCGCGCCGCCGAGCTCATTCTCGCAGGAAATTGACAGCCCATGATCAAACTGGAAAATATAAGCTTCGACCATTGCATCAAGTGCACCGTGTGCACCATCTACTGCCCGGTTGCCAGGGCCACGCACCACTTCCCCGGCCCCAAGCAGTCGGGCCCCGACACGGAGCGTCTGCGCATAAAGAACCCCGAGCTCCTCGACGACTCGCTGAAGTACTGCACCAACTGCAAGCGCTGCGAGATCGCCTGCCCGTCGAACGTCAAGATCGCCGACATCATCCAGAGCTCGAAATGGCGCTATTTCAAGAACGTATTCCGCGTGCGCGATTTTTTCCTGGCCCGCACCGACCTCATGGGAAGTGTCGCCACGCGCGTGAGCTACCTGGTGAACTTTTTTATTAAACTCTTCCCGGTGAAATTCTTCCTCGACCGTTTCATGAAGATACCGTCCGAGCGACGCTTCCCCAAATACGCACAGGGGACCTTTCTGTCATGGTATAACAAGCACCGGAAGGAGCAGGAGGCGTTCGCCGAAAAGGCCGTTTATTTCCATGGCTGCTACGTCAACTACAACAACCACGACCTGGGAAAGGACGTTTTGACGGTGCTGAACGCAATTAATGTCGGCGTGATCGTTACCGACGAAAAGTGTTGCGGCGTGCCGCTCATCGCAAACGGCTACATCGACAAGGCGAGGAAAAACGCCCTCTTCAATATCCACTCGCTCGAGAAGTCGGCGTCCGCAATCGGCGCGCGCATCGTCTCGGCATCGTCAAGCTGCTCGTTCGCTCTGAAGCACGAGTACCCGAACCTCCTCGAGATCGACAACTCGGCGATCCTCGACGACCTCGACTACATCACGAGGTTTATCCACGAGCGCTTTGAAAATGGGAACGTTCCCGCCATGAAACCGGTGCCGGTCAGGGCGGCCTATCACTCACCCTGCCACCTCGAGCGGATGGGGGGCGTGATGAATACCATCGAAGTGCTTAAAAAAATACCCGGGCTGGATCTCACAATACTGCATTCCGAGTGCTGCGGAATCGCCGGCACCTATGGCTTCAAGAAGGAATACTACAAGGTCGCGCAGAAGGTCGGCGCCGAGCTCTTCAAGAGGATCGAGCGTGTGAACCCCGAGATCGTCATCACCGACTGCGAGACCTGCAAGTGGCAGATCGAGATGAGCACCCCCTACCGCGTCGAGCACCCGGTGACCGTTCTCGCGCGCGCCATCGACGGAAAGAAGCTTTAGCGTTCGCCTTACAGGCGCGCGGCCAGACGCGCGACGAGTCCGTCCATGTGAAAGAGGCCCTCGATCGAGAAGCTGAACCGGACATCCCCCCCCGCCCCCTCGACGAGCGCAAGCCCCTCTTTCGCGAGCCGGTCGAATTCGCCGATGAGCGCGTCCGGCATCCTCGACCCCGTCGCTGTTTCGAACGCCGAGCGCGTTATGCCCCGCCTCAGGCGTAGCCCCGTAAGCAGAAACTCCTCCGCCGCGGCGCCCTTCCCCCTCTCGTCGAGCACCGGCGCTATCGAAGGGCCTTCGAGGTATTCTTCGACCGTCTGCGTGCTGTAGAGACGCTGTAAACCATAGAACGAGTGCGCGCCGGGCCCGTAGCCTATATAGGGTGCGAATGTCCAGTACTTCATGTTGTGGCGCGATTCGAACCCGGGCACACAGAAGTTCGAAACCTCGTAGTGCGTATATCCTCTTTTTTCCATGACAGCCATGAGATCCTCGAAGCGCCGGCGCTGTTCGAGCGAGAGCTCGTGCGTTTCGGCCATACGCCGCGAGAGCGGCGTGTTCTTGTCGATGCTCAGTATGTATGCCGATACATGCTCGGGGCGGTACGCCAAAAGACGTTCGAGCTCGCGATTGAGGCCGCCTTTGTCCTGCCCGGGTATTCCCGTTATAATATCGACGCAGTGCGCGATACCGCTCATCGCAAAGAAGGCGTTGAGCATCTTCGTGTCCGGTGCCTTCGAGCGCCTGCCGATAACGCCGCGCAGGTGCGCGTCGAGCGTCTGGACGCCGAGCACGACGCGGTTTACGCCCGCGCTGCGGTACTCCCCGATCGAGGTAACCGAAAAGTCCTCCGGATTGCATTCGAGCGTTATTTCGCAATCTGGACCTGTCCGGCTGAAACACGAACGCACCGTCTCGATTACCCGAGCGACAAGCGGCGCTCCGAGGAGCGACGGGGTACCGCCGCCAAAATATATCGTATCAAAAGAAAAGGCGGCCGTGTCACGGGAGCGCCCCCGCATTTCGTCGATCAGTCTGTCGACATAGCGGCCGAAGAGCTTGCGGCGATCACCGTCTGAAAACATACCGACCGGCACGGAATAAAACGAACAGTAGTCGCATTTGGACCGGCAGAAGGGGACATGGATGTAGACCCCGACGTTCACCGTTAAACCCGCCCGGTCACCGTATGCCGAGGTACACGTTGACCTCGGTGCGCGGACGGAATTCGCCACGCACACAGGCGACAACCTGCCGCTGCGACTCGTCCGTGTTCGAGAAGCTGAAGAGTACGTGCGGAAGCGGCGCGAGCGCGGCGACGGGAAACGGGTTGCCGGTGCAGAGCACGACGAGTGTGACGCCCTGCATGCCATGCAGGCGCGCTACCTCGGCGAGGATCGCCGGCTCGGGCCTGTCCACATGAAGATACACCAGTTGCCGGCCGTCCTTGCCGCGTGCGAGGGCGGCGTCCAGGTCGGTTGTATTTCCCAGCACCAAAAGACCCCGGACCGGCTTTTCAATCAGCTCGCGCCGCATAACGGGACTCGCGGTTACGAAATACCTTGCGAAGTACGGGCCTTCATCACCCGCGGCCATGAACGGACCCTCGCCGTGATAATACAGCGCCCTGCGGGAAAGCTCCCGGTTGATGACCGCCGCCTCGGCGAGCGACTCAAGCTCGCTTTTCGAATACCTGGGCTTCTCGATCCGGGCGCGCCCGGAATCCGTTTCCAGTATTGAAAAACGTTCCTTTGCCGCGATGATCCGTCGCACCGATTCGTCTATTCTTATTTCGGAAAGCCGCCCGTCGGCGACGGCCTTCCCGAGCGCGGCATGGATGCGCGCGACGCTCTGACCGCAGGTGCTGATGAGGATGATATCCGTGCCCGCCTCGACCGAGCGTACCGCAGCTTCTCCGATATCCATGAGCTTCGAAACGGCGTTCATCTCCATGTCGTCGGTAATGACGAGCCCTTTATGGCCCATCTCTTCCCTTAAAAGCCCCCGGAGCATCTTTTCCGACAATGTGGCGGGCACATCTTCGCCAAGGATGTTTGGATAGGATATATGCGCGGTCATAACGGCCGACACGTTCTCGTCGATCGCCGCCGCGAACGGCGGAAGCTCGACCTTTTTAAGGTGTTCCAGCCCGTAGTTGATTACCGGCAGCACGTGGTGGGAGTCGCTGTCTGTATCGCCATGCCCCGGGAAGTGTTTTACGACCGCCATGCACCGGGACTCCTGCAGGCCCCGTATGTACGCGCGTCCCATCGCGGCGACGATCGCGGGGTCGGATCCGAAGGAACGAGTGTTGATGACCGGGTTCTCCGGGTTGTTGTTCACGTCCACAGCCGGCGCCAGATTCATGTTGACGCCCATCAGTCGCAGTTCGATCCCGAGTATCCGCGCCGTCCTGTATGCGAGGTCCGCATCGTTAACGACTCCCAGGGGCATGTTGCCGGGAAACTGGGTTACGCCGTCGATGATGCGGCGCACCCTTCCGCCCTCCTGGTCGATCGAAATGAAAAGCGGTATCCCCGCAGGCTGCATCGCGGCCTTCTGCATGTCCGCTATAAAGGCCGCGGTTTTGTCGCGCGAGGAAAGGTTGTACCCGAAGAGTATTATGCCGCCGGGAGCGAAGCTCCCGATCATGGTACGCGCCGCCGGCGTCATCTCAGTGCCGTTTACGCCGACCATCATCATCTGTCCTATTTTCCGGCCGAGCGGCATTTCTTTCAGCAGCGCGTTTATTTCGGCCTCCTTTCTAATCGTGGGTCCTGCGACTACCCCGCCCGCCGCAAGGCCCGCGACAACGACCCCGGCGATGATTTTTTTATACATGCATCCTCCCGTGTACGGTATCTTCTCATCCAACATAATGGGCGCCTGATCGGGTCCCGGATCAACTACTTTTTTGCCCGATGAAGTAAAGTCGCCCCCGTCAATCCCCCGATACGTATGGTAAGGAAGGAATAAGCGGACCTGCCATTCACCCGAGGGAAAACCCCGGAATTCATTAATACTCTCCGGAAAGGAGGCCCGTTCCATGATACCGTTTTCACGATGAAAACCATACAACACATTGACAGCTATCCGGCCGATTCGTTGATCGTCCGCCGGGTCATCTCGGTGCTGTGCGATGACCTCCGGTCCATCCACTGCCCCCAGGAGGAGATCGACGAGATCATCATCTCGATGGATGAGGCGCTGACCAACGCGATCCAGGAGACCATCCGCACGCAGGAAGGCATTCCGGTCGCCCATGCGGACCTGATCCGCGCCATCACCGTTCGCTATCTCCTCGACGATGAGCATTTTGAGGCGACTATCATAGACCACGGGGGCGGATTCGACCCCGTTAAATCGTTCCACGATTCTCCAAGCCGCCATGCCGAAGACTATTTCGGACAACTCGTCCGCTACATCGATAAAAGCGAATCGGGCAAGCTGCGGGTGACCGTCAACGAGCGGGAGCTTTCCCTGAAAGGAATCGGGGCGGGACTTAAAATTCTGCTTGCCTTCATGGATAGAATAACGATCGATTTTATCGACAGAAAAGACGTCATCTCTGACTCGGTGACGGAATTCACCGACGGCACCATTCTTACGATCAGCAGAAAAAGGAGATACCGATGACGCAGAAGAAGGCGCCCAAGGCGTACAAGAACCTCGATTTCCTCAATTCGCACGAGGCCCGCACCATTCGAATTCTCTCCGAGTACATCGAACCGGAAAAACGCCTGCGCGATATGAACATCAAGCATACCGTTGTTTTCTTCGGTTCGGCACGGATACTGCCCAACGACCCGGCAACGGGGAAATACTACACCTCGGCCGAGGAGTTCGCCTACAGGCTCGCGAAGCTCGGCAATTCCATGGAGCGCAAAAAGCGCGGCTTTCACATCTGCACCGGCGGCGGCCCCGGGATAATGGAAGCGGCCAACCTCGGTGCCCACAGGGCCGGTGCAAAGAACATCGGTTTAAATATATCGCTGCCATTTGAACAGAACCCCAATCGATATATAACACCCGAGCTCAATTTCGAGTTCCATTATTTTTTCATGCGCAAGCTCTGGTTTTTATATAACGCGAAAGCGCTTGTCGTCTTTCCAGGGGGTTTCGGTACGCTCGACGAGCTCTTCGAAGCCCTCACCCTGATACAGACGGGAAAGATCCATAAAAAGAACATGCCCATCCTCCTCTACGACAGGGCATACTGGGAATCAATGATCAACTTCGACAAAATGGTCGAGCTCGGCTTTATCGATCCGGAAGACCTAAAGCTCATCCACTTTTTCGACAGCCCGGAAGAAGGCGTTAAGTTCCTCAAGAACCGCCTCGAGAAAGGCATATCCGACATCAATCATAGATTCCACCCATAAAGCCGTCTGACCGGCGTCGTTTTATTATTGCAATTTACTGGCGAGGCCGTATTATTCGCGGCAGAGGGTGCATTACATGAATTCAGGCGGGATAAATCAATGAAAAAGCTGACGGCGCCTGGCCTTGTCTTATGCGTGGTTTTCTTGACCCCGACGCTCCGGGCGGAAAGCCCCGGGCACGAATACCGCAACGAGTGCTTCAATTACACCATCTCGCTTCCTCCCGGATGGGAGCGTTCGGACCTGACACTTGAGCGCCGGCACCTGCTCTACGCATTCCCCGACAGGAATACCGAAATAAAGGTGAAGGCTTCATTTTCGAGCGAGACAGATCTGGAAAAAATCGCGGGCGACAGATGGAACCTAAGCGGCGTGGATCCGATTCTCAACAAGATCATCGAAACGGGCAGGATAAGCATACGGCGGAAAGTAACCGGCAAGCTTCTGGTGTTCGAATTCCGCTCCCGCGGCGGAGCAACGCTGCAGCGGACACTGATTACGCATAACGCAGGAATCCTGTACATAATACAGTGCACCTCGCCGACCGCCACATTCTATCGGCACGAGGGGGCTTTTAACGTCGCGCTGTCTTCATTCAGTTACATCGCCGCGGAAAAAACCACGGAAGAGGAAACTCCGGTCGAACCCATCCCGGAGCCCCGGTAGGAATCGGGCGGCGGGTATCGTTTTGACCGCGTCCGAGGCCGTGTACGTGCCCAAGGCCGGACTTGAACCGGCACAGACCAGAGTCCGAGGGATTTTAAGTCCCTTGTGTCTACCAATTCCACCACTTGGGCGAAAAACAGTCCAAAGCCGAAGGCCGCGCGCCATGGGAGTGCGACGATTGACTTTGGACTGGAATATGAGGCGCCGAGCGGACTTGAACCGCTGAATAAAGGTTTTGCAGACCTCTCCCTTAGCCACTTGGGTACGGCGCCGTGGCGTGTGCCGCACGCGAAAGACATGCTTTCTTTCCGCTGAAAATACGTATAGATACCGCACGTACGGATGTCAACCGAAAATGCGCCTTATGCGGGAAGAAAAAATTGCGCCCCACATGACGCAAAAAACTTCCTTCAATTTTTCTGTTTATAAAATGCCTCAATGGTAACCACATTTATATCAAAACTGGAAAATTCCTTATTAATATTCAATTATAAATATTGACAATTTAAATTCGTGTTCCACACTTGGTTGAGAATGCTTTAATAGACTTCCGCCTTATTTATTATTAATATTTGCATACTTTAATTACACTCAAACAGGAGGTTCGTATGATAAAAAGGATCGATAAAGCAGCCGTTATCGGCTCCGGTATCATGGGGGGCGGTATCGCGGCCCTGCTGGCCGATGCGGGAGTGGAAACCCTGCTTCTCGACATCGTACCCTTCAACCTGACGGATGAAGAGAAGAAGGATCCAAAAGCCCGCAACCGAATAGTCCAGACCGGCTTCGAAAACTTGATGAAGGCTAAACCCGCTCTCGTTATGGACAAGGCCAACACCACACGCATCAAGCTCGGAAATCTCGAGGACGACTTCGCGAAGCTTGCCGATTGCGACCTGATCATCGAAGTGGTTGTCGAAAACCTCAAGATCAAGCAGGAGCTTTTCGGCAAAATCGACAAGATCCGCAAGCCCACGGCGATCATCACCACGAACACCTCGGGCCTTCCGCTTCAGGAAATCTCGAAGGGCCTGAGCAAGGAATTCAAGGAGCATTTCATGGGGACCCACTTCTTCAACCCGGTCCGCTATATGCACCTTCTCGAGCTCATCCCCGGCGCCGACACCAAAAAAGAAATCCTCGAATTCCTGGCCGACTTCGGCGAAAAGAGGCTTGGCAAGGGTATCGTGTGGGCGAAGGACACCCCGAACTTCATCGGAAACCGCATCGGCGTTTACTCGATCGTGGACATTCTTCCAGCGATGAAGGAAGCCGGCATGAGCATTCCCGATGTCGATGCCATTTTCGGTCCGGCGATGGGACGCCCGAAAACCGCCGTCTTCAAACTGTCCGACATGGTCGGCCTCGACACCATAAACCACCTTGCCGACAATTCGTATGAACTTCTTCCCAAGGACGAGCGCAGGGAAGCGTACAAGCTTCCGGACTGGTTCAAGAAGATGATCGAGAACAAGTGGTTCGGCGACAAAACCAAGGGTGGCTTCTACAAGAAGGAAAAGAGTCCGGACGGCAAGCGGGTGACTTTGGTCCTCAATCCCGACACAATGGATTACGCTCCGGCCGACAAACCGACTTTCCCCTGCCTCGACGCCGCCAAAGCAGCGAAGACCCCTGCCGAAAAGATCAAAGCCGTTGTATGGGGCGATGACAAGGCCGCCAAGTTCGCGTGGAAAGTCACCGCTTCGGGATGCATATACGCCGCGAACCGCGTTCCCGAAATAGCCGACTCGATCGTCGACATCGATAACGCGATGGTATGGGGTTACAACAACGAGTTCGGTCCCTTCGGCACCTGGGACGCAATCGGCGTGGAAGAGTCGGTGAAGCGCATGGAGAATGAGGGAATGAAGGTTCCCGCAAACGTGAAGAAGATGCTCGCCTCCGGCGCCAAGACCTTCTACAAGAGCGAAAAAGGCAAAGACTTTTACTATGATCTCATTAAGGGCGGTTACAAGGAAATCAAGAGGAGCGCGAGCACGATCCTCCTGAAGAACTGCAAAGAGGTAAAGTCCAACGCTTCCTGCTCGCTTATCGACCTTGGCGACGGCGTTTTCAACTTCGAGTTCCACACCAAGATGAACGCCATCAACGGCGAAATCGTTGATTTCATTCCGGTCGCCCTCGAGCACGTTAACAAAAACGGCATCGGCCTTGTCATCGGCAACCAGGCCGGCGGTATGCCCGGCGCATTCTCGGCGGGCGGCGACCTTGGCTACATGGGCGCCCTGGCGAAAGACGGCAAGTTCGACGTTATCAACGACTTCATCGCCAAAGTTCATGTAGGCATCCAGGCCCTGCGCTACTCCAACTTCCCGGTTATCGCCGCTCCGTACGGCATGACACTGGGCGGCGGCTGCGAAGTCTGTCTTGCCTCCGACCGCATACTGGCGCACACCGAAACTTATATGGGTCTTGTTGAGATCGGAGCCGGTCTCCTCCCCGGAGGTCTGGGCATGCTCAACCTGTGGAGAAAGGTCATCGCGAACGTTCCGGCCTCGGTTAAAATCACCGACCTCGGCGGGTTCTTCCTGCCCTGTTTTATGGCGGTTGCCCAGGCTCAGGTTGGCATGGGTGCCTTCGACCTCAAGAATAAAGGATTCCTCGGTCCCAAAGACAGGATCATCTTCAACCGCGACCTCCAGATCGGCGAAGCCAAGAAGGAAGTCATAAAGATGGTTGAGGAAGGATACACGCCTCCGAAACACGACCCGATCCTCGTAATGGGCCAGGAAGTGCACGGCATGGTATGGGCTGAAATGAACAACATGAAGAGCGGCGGCTTCATCACCCCGCACATGGAGTTCATCGCGAAAAAGATCGCACTGGTCATGTCGGGCGGCGATGTCATTCAGGGCACCTTGATTCCGGAAGAACAGTGGCTTAAGCAGGAGCGTGAAGCGTTCGTCGATCTTTGGAAGACCGAAAACACCCAGAAGATGGCGGCGCACATTCTCACGACCGGCAAACCGTTGATGATCTAAGGATCCAAACCACTAATAATAGGAGGAACAGATATATGAGTGAAGCATATATCGTTTCAGCAGTAAGAACACCCGGATGTAGAAGGGGAAAAGGCGCGTTCAATCAGACCAGGCCCGAGGATTTACTCGCGCAGGTAATGGTGGCGGCCGCCGATCGCATCAAGCTCGACAAGGCGCTCGTCGACGATTGTTTCACCGGTTGCGCGTTCCCCGAAGCCGAGCAGGGAATCAATGTCGCCCGCATCGCGCAGCTCATGGCCGGTTATCCGATCACCAGCTCCGCGGCGGTCGTCAACCGTTTCTGCTCGTCCGGACTCGAAGCCATCGCTCTTGCCGCCCTTAAGATAAAGGCCGGCTGGGTGGATGTGGCCATGGGTTCCGGCCTCGAAAGCATGTCGATCGTTCCCATGGGCGGAAATCTTCCCAGGCCTCATCCGGACTGGGCGAAGAAGAACCCCGATGTGTATATATCCATGGGTATCACGGCCGAAAACGTGGCTTCCCGCTACAATGTAAGCCGCGAAGACCAGGATCAGTTCGCGTACGAGTCCAACATGAAGGCCGCAAAGGCCCAGAAGGAGAAGCTCTTTACCGAGATTCATCCGACGACCGGTACCCGCTTTGTTCAGCAGGCCGACGGCACCTACAAGAAGGAAACCTTCGTCCAGGATTTCGACGACGGCGTTCGCGCTGAAACGACCATTGAGGGACTCGCGAAACTGCGCCCCGCCTTCAAGGCGATGGGTTCGGTTACCGCCGGTAACTCCTCGCAGACCACCGACGGCGCCGCGGCGACGATCGTGGCCAGCGAAGAAGCCTGCAAGAAGTACAATCTGAAGCCCCTTGCCCGCGTGGTCGGCTACGCCGTCGCCGGTTGCGAGCCCGATGAAATGGGTGTCGGACCGAAGTACGCGATTCCCAAGGTGCTTAAGCAGACCGGTCTCAAAATCGACGACATCGGCGTTTATGAGCTTAACGAAGCTTTCGCTTCGCAGGCGCTGCACTGCGCGCGCGAGCTTAAAATCGACCCCGCGAAGATTAACACTACCGGCGGCGCGATCGCGCTCGGCCATCCCCTGGGATGCACCGGCGCGAAGCTCATGGCCACCCTCGTCATGAATATGCACCGACTCAATGTGAAGTACGGCATCGAGTCGATGTGTATCGGCGGCGGCATGGGCGCCGCGATGATCATCGAAAAGATGTAAGAGCCGGTAAAACGACGTAAAAAAGCCGCCTTCGGGCGGCTTTTTTTATTCCACTCACCCGAACACAGCCCCATCCGCAACCGGAAAAACTCTAACATTTGGCCCATACCGTGCCGACTGACATAACAGAGACTATAACGGCTTGTGACCACTACGTAAGGAGGGCAAATGATTCACAACGAAGGAGACCTGCGCAACTGGAAACAGGAACAACTCAACTACTTCAGAGGGTATCTTGGCAACTTCAGGAAGGATTCCCGCGAGTACAAGCTTCTTGTGGAAGGCATCAGAGAGCTGGAAAAAAGCCTTTAGGGCGCCGCTTTCGCGTTCGGCGCTTGTGCGCCATCAACCGGGCGTTTGAGCGGCCCTGAGATCGACCGCGATCATCACGGGCCGTTCAATGGCCTGGCTGGTGTTTCATCTCTTCTCCCGGCAAAAGGGCGCCCTCCTCGACGGCCGCGGTCCTTTTAATCACAATATTGTATTTCTTTAGCTTGTTGTGCATGGTCTTGCGCGAAATATCGAGCGCGCGTGCGGTCGTGGAAATATTGTAATTGAAGTGACACAGCATCTTTTCCAGGTGCTCCCTCTCCATTTCGTCGATAGTCTTGACGCTTTCGGCGCACTGATTCGGCGCCGACGGCAGGACACTCCCCGACTCCTTCTTCTTCGCGTCCATGCCGATTTCCTCGAATTCAAGGACGCTTGTCACGTCATCCTGCGACACCATTTTCCGGGTTGAAAGCAATATAAGCCGCTTGATCACGTTTTCGAGCTGTCGTACGTTCCCGGGCCACGAGTAGTTGGTCAGATACAGTCTGGCCTTCAGGTCGATGTTGATCTCCCGCCCGAACTCGATATTATACTTATTAAGAAAGTGGTCGATGAAGAGCGGAATATCCTCCCGGCGCTCCCTGAGCGTAGGCAGATAGACCGGAAGCACGTTGAGCCGGTAATAGAGGTCCTCGCGGAACCTGTTTTCCCTGACCATCTCTCGAAGATCCCGGTTGCTCGCGGTGACGATACGCGTATTCACCTTGATGAGCTGGTTGCCGCCGATGCGCTCGAACTCCTTTTCCTGCAGCACCCTGAGGAGCTTCGACTGCATGTCGATCGAGAGATTGCTGATCTCATCGAGGAAGAGCGTTCCGCGGCTGGCTATCTCGAACTTTCCTATCTTGCGGGAAATGGCGCCCGTAAACGCCCCCTTCTCGTGTCCGAAGAGCTCGCTTCCGATGAGATCTTTAGGGATGGTGCTGCAGTCTATGGACCGGAAGGGATACTGCTTGCGGTTGCTGTTGTAGTGGACGGCCTTGGCGATGATTTCCTTTCCGGTACCGCTCTCCCCTGTTATCAGGACGGTGCTGTCGGTGTCTATGACCTTCTCGAGAGTGCTGAAAATCTTCTGCATGCCGGGCGATTTCCCGATGATGTTCTTGAATCGGAATCCCTCCCCCAACTGCTCCCGAAGGTGGCTCACTTCGTTTTCAAGCTCGAGCTTGTCGACGATGTTCTTCAGCACCACCATCAGCTTGTCGGCGTCGAAGGGCTTTACCAGGTAATCGTAGGCGCCGAGCTTCATCGAGGTGATGGCCGTCTCAATATCGTTGGACGCGGTAATGACCACCACTACGACTTTTATCTTGTCTTCATATATCCTTTTCAGTACGTCCAGCCCGCTCATGCCGGGAAGCCGCAAATCGAGAATGAGTATCTCATGACCGCCCTTTTTTAGGCGATCGAGGATGGTGTCCCCCCTCTCGACCGTATCGACCTCGAAAAAATCCTTTAATAGATCCGCGAGCAGGTCACGGATGCCCTGCTCGTCGTCTGCGACGAGTATCCTATAATTGTTTTCCATCATATCATGATCCTGAAGCCCGCCCCATGGCCGTCCCGTAACGGGAGCGGCAAGATGGTCCACCCGCAGGCATGCGCGATGAAATAGGCCTCGTAAAGCTCCGTCCCTTTCAGGTAATACTTTTTCAAGGAAAATGGCAAATAAAATATCGACTCTTCAACTTCCACCATTTCCACTCCCTCGAAGCGGATATCGATTTCACCGCCTCCGTCGCGTTCCCGCATCGTCAGCACGCAATGTGAACCGGAGAGCCCCTTCCAGTCATAGCCTTCCAGGATGAGTGTGATGATTTCGGCAAGCGCGTTCCGGTCGCCTTCCATGGGAAGTGCCGCGGGAGATGCGCCGGTGACCACCCTCGCCTCGGCCTGAAGGGAGGCGATCATTTCGCGTACAAGCGTGACCGCGTCGAAAGCGTACGCTTCGATTTTACGCGGCAGGAAAGCGGCGAAGAGATTCTGGAGCATCCGGTCAATACGGTCGGCCTGTTCCTTGATCATGCGGTACGATTTCTCGACCGAAAGGGGGTCATCAGCCTTTAGAGAGAGAAGCTGGGCGTATCCCTTTATGGTTGTAAGAGGATTTCTAAGCTCGTGGCTCAGATTTCGGATGAGGCTCTCGATGATTACTGCGGTATCGTCGATTTTCACGGCGCATCACCTGAAATCGATCGATGCGGCGTCGGCCCAGAGCCTTTCGAGCTGATAGTACTTCCTCATTTCGCGCGTGAATATATGGATCACAACCTCGTGATAGTCGAGCGCGATCCACGGCGAATCGAGGTCCGCCCGCGACCGCTCGGAAAAGCCCTCCCCCTTGAAATAACGTTGCGCCTCCCGCGCGAGCGCCCTGCCGTGAGTGTGCGAATTGGCCGTGGCGATGACGAAGTAATCGAGGTAGCTGTTGATTTTCGAAAGGTCGATCAGCAGCACGTCGTCGGCCTTTTTTTCATCAAGCAGGCGCGCAGCGCCCCTGGCGATTTCTATAACATCCTCTTCGGTGACTTTTTTTGGTGCCTTCACTTTATGTAATCCTTTCCGATGATTATAACCGCGCTGTTAAGCTGTGAACTGTCTATGATATGGTGCACCCGGTCAACACCCAGTATCTCGGCGACGCGCATGGCATTGCCCGTGTCACCCCCCTGGTTGATGATGATGGTATGGTCGAAGAAAGGATACGGTGATGTGCCGAACTCGACCACGGTAAGCCCCTCCTTCATGAGTATGTTCCTCATCTTTTTCGCGAGCCCCGGAACGCTGGTCCCGTTGAGTATCTTGACCTTTATTGACTGGTCGCTCCTCTCGTCCAGAACCATCGCTCCGAGGAATTCGCTCTCGTAAAGCTTGTAAGATATATCATCGATTACGTAATTGCCTTTTTCGTCAAGACCGCCGGGAACCAGCGTGCTTATCAGCCCCGCGTCTTCGAAGAAGTATTTAAGCAGCGACAGTATTTCCTGGTCGAGAAGATTGGTGCGTACGTTCTTGATCACCTCGGCCGCGAAATCCTTGTTATAAAAACGTTTGTATTTCTTTCTGTTCGAGTGGAGGGTTAGCAGGACGTCCTGTATACGGTCATATTTTCTAAATATGGAATTGCCATCCACCGAGTTGATGTAATCGATGATTTTCCCGCCATCTAAGTAATTGACTCCTATCCGCGCGTCACCCTGGTCCTTCCATTGATCGAGAATGAATAGGTCAATGCCCTCTATAAGATCGACTGTTCTTCGAACATCCTGGGCATAGAGCTCGACATAAAAGTGTAAATGCATCTTTAGATCACGCGCGAGCGACTGGCTTATCTTATTGAAACTGTCTATGTCGATGTCCTCGATTCGGGCCGACCGCTTCCTGCCCGAATCGAAAAAGATCTTGAGGTTGGGCGGAAGGAAGGTGATCCCGATCCTGGCGTTATTCGGGTTTATGCTGAGTATCGCGAAAAACCTGTGTTTGTTGTCCCGGTACGCATTACTTCCCGCGATAAGTACGTTAATCATCTTTTTATTCTGTGCGAGCGTCTCGACAGCGTTGCGCGTCGAAATGCGGTAAAAATAGACAATTCCCAGAAGCGCCAGCGCCGCCGCACCCGCCCATATCCCGTATTTAATGAACTGTTTATTCAATCCCTGTACAACCCCTTGTCTTTGATATATTCCCCGACCCCGTCATGGACCATGTAACGTATGGAACGTCCCGTCCTCACCCGCGCGCGTATCTCCGTCGAACTCAGATCGATCAGCGGGTTCCGTATCATGATATAGCGTGCCGCCACCGCGTCTATCGCGGGATTATCCGGAATGATCCCGGGCCGCATCATCACCGCAAATGTCGCGATTGCGACGATATCGCGATAGTCCCTCCATGTATGTATTTCGTTGAAGGAATCGGCGCCTACGACTAAATACAGGTCGCTTCCCGGAAACTCGTGCGCGAGGTCGCGCAAGGTGATAATGCTGTAAGACGGTTCCTCTCTGTCTATTTCCACGCGCGAAACGCTGAAGCGGTCGTTTCCTTCGGTGGCGAGCCGGAGCATCTCGTACCGGTCATCCGGCAAAACCGAGGCGTCGATTTCCTTGTGGACCGGCATACGGGACGGTATAAAAAGCATCCGGTCGAGCCCCAGGTCTTCCCGAACCACATCGGCGTTGATCAGGTGCCCGACATGCACGGGATTGAATGTTCCCCCGAGGACGCCGAGTTTCAAGACCGGACCTGTCCGTTTCCGTATACGACGTACTTCAGACAGGTCAGCCCGCCGATTCCCATCGTACCGCGCGCGTGGAGTTTTTGCGTCGAGATTCCCACCTCGGCGCCGAGGCCGAACTCGCCTCCGTCGTGGAACCGGGTCGAAGCGTTGACGAAAACCGCCGCCGAATCGACCTGTAAAAGGAATCTCTCAGCCGCGGCATAGTCGCTTGTCACGATCGCCTCTGAGTGTCCCGAGCCGTATCGTTCGATATGATTGATCGCCTCGTCCATTCCGCCGACTATCTTTACCGCGAGCACGAGCTCGAGATACTCCGCGTACCAGTCTTCTTCCGTAGCGGACTTCACCTTTCCAGGTAAAATGGCCGCGCTTTCATAACAGCCCCTCAGCTCCACACCCCGCTTTGCGAGCGCGTCGAGGAGACCTCCGGTATGCTGATAATCCCTGTGGACCAGGAGCGTTTCCATGGCGTTGCATACGCCAGGGCGCTGGACCTTGGCATTGACGCAGATATCTATCGCCATTTTCCCGTCGGCGCTTTTATCAACGTAGGTATGGCACACGCCCTTGTCGTGTTTTATGACCGGAATGGTCGAGTCCCTGACGACGCTTTGTATAAGCCCCTCGCCGCCGCGCGGTATGACGATATCGATATATTCGTTCATCTTCAATAAAACCGGAACCAGCTCGCGATCTGTTTTGTCGATGAGTGTAACGGCGGCGCGCGGCAGTCCGAGCTCATCGAGCGCTCCGGCGATTACGCGATGGAGGGCGATATTGGAGCGTATCGACTCTTTACCGCCCCTCAGCACGCACGCGTTGCCGGATTTTACGCACAGGGCCGCGATGTCGGTCGTAACGTTCGGACGCGATTCGAAGATGACGCACACCACGCCCAGCGGTACGCGCATCTGCCCCACCCGTATGCCGGACGGCATCGTGCGCATGCCCTCGATTTTTCCGATGGGATCCTCGAGCAGTGCAATTTCCTCTATAGACCGCGCCATGGCGTCGATCCGGTCATGATTTAGAATGAGACGATCGATGAATGCCCTGTTCTGCCCCGAACGCTCAGCTTCGGTTATGTCCCAGGCGTTTTCCGCAAGGATGAAATCCTTCTCGGCCCGAAGGCGGCGCGCTATGGAACGCAGGGCCTCGTTTCGCACGTTTGAAGAAAGCCGTGCGACTGAGCGCGATGCCTCTTTCGCGGCGACGCACAACCCCTCTATATAGTGCTTCTCGTCCATCGATGTAGTCACTCCGCCCGCATTGTCGCTTTTATCTGACTTTGCCCTTGCCCTAAAAGTCAAGTATATTTGGTCAGCCCGCGTTCATGGCCTCCGTGGCTGCCGGCCGCCTTTACTCAGACTCTCCACAAAATCGCGATAAATAACCTCATCGAGCCTCTTTATGCTTCTCAGTATCTCCTCCCTGACCTCGCGCGGCGCGCTTTCGTAGAGTCCGGCGCATGCATCGGCGGCCTCGCGCACGTCCCGGGAAAACCCCATCAGCCAGACGATCGTGCGCCTAATAACGATGGAGCGCTCCATCCCATAACGTTCCACGAGGAAATCGACATCGATAGCGTCCCCCTCCAGAAGCGCATAGTATCCGGCAAGCCGTCTCAGTTCGTCTTCACTGCCCAGCATGGCCGCGGTCGTGAAATGCTGAAATGAGGGCCGGTATAGCAACGGCACAAGCCGGCCCCCTCCTGTCAGATAATCTTTCATCAGCAACCGGCCGCCGGCTTGTCCCATGGCGAAACCCGTCACTCCGAGCGCAACAACACATACGAGCGAAATAACCGCTTCAGCACGTCGCGTCCGCGCCGTAGGGCGCCGAACAATGGAGTCGATGTCGACGATCTTTTTGAACATATTCCCGGCGCGGAAGGAATAATCCGCAATATTTGAGTGTCCGCCGCCTGCGGGACTTGGCAAGCATATTTTAGCGGTTTCCCGGAAAACTCAATTAAATTATAGAAATTAATTGCCAAAACAGTCAAGGCTAATAACAAAGCACTCGCGAGAGGAACGGATAACCTGTAATAGTTAAGACATTATCAGACATAACCGTGCATATTCACCCTCGTTTTACTCAATTCGTCTTATTGAAATATGTGAATTTTTTGACCTTGCCTGATAACAGGTACTCCTTCACCGATGTCACCTGGAGTTTGGCTGGATATGTATCAGCCGGGTTTTCACCCCGCAATTACGGTATTAAAAGAACTTGCAATTTCTGTCCACTCCGGATAGACATAAGCCAAAATCACAACCGGCGGAAAATCCATGAAAGCTAAAAAGAAAACCGAACCGCAACCTGAATCCTTTTTCTCGATCCGCAGGCTCAAAATCGCGGGCAGTATCATCGTCATCCTCGCCCTGTCTGTAACAATTCTATATTTCCTCGTCCGCAACAGGATCGTCATCCGTCCGCCCCTGCTCGTCCTCGAAAACCCGCGCATTACCTTCGTGCTCGGCGAGGTGCGCCATCGGCAGGATGTCGATTCGAGGTGGCGGGAAACCGCGGTCGGTACTACTCTCAAGGAAAAGTACGAGCTAAAGACCGGCCCCAAAGGCCTTGCCGACATCGTTTTCAACGGCGGCTCGGCCGTCAGGGTCGCATCGAATTCGATCTTTACTTTTGACAGGCTAACCATAAAAGAAATCGCCCTCAGGCTAAACAGCGGTTCGCTGTACGGGGCCTACCACCGCCTGTTCCAGGACCAGAATATCATCATCCACACGCCGACGGCCACCGCCTCGGTGCGCGGCACCGAACTCGGCTTCGAGATACGCGACGTCTATTCACGTCCCGCGCAGAAGACCTTTTTCGGATACAGGTATCTGCCGCCCGTTAAACAGAACCAGACAACCGTGTATGCCCTTTCGGGAATTACCGAGGTCAACAATCCCACACGCGGCGATGAAAAGCTCCTGCTCTCGTACCAGAATAAAACCGCGGTTAAACATGGCCAGGCGCCTGACAACCCTAAAAAGATGTCGCAGGCCGAGCTCAGTCTCTACCGGAAAATCATCAACTCCATCCATACTGAGGAGGTCCTTCTTATTTCCGATAAGATACTGTTTAATTTCGGAAGCGCCACCATTCTTCCAGAGTCATACAAAGAACTCGATTCAATTGCCGGCAAACTGATAAAGAAGGGCGTCCGGATCAGGATAGACGGGCACACCGACGATATCGGCACCGCCACCATCAACCAGAAGGTGTCGGTGTTCCGCGCGAAAGCGGTGCGGGAATACCTTATCGGCAAGGGCGTCAGCGAGAACAGGCTCTTTGTCGCGGGTTTCGGGTCGTCGAAGCCGATCGATGACAATACCAATGAGGCCGGCAGGGCGCGCAACCGGCGCGTGGAGTTTATCGTGGTGCAATAGGCATGTTCTGAAGTGGTTATCGTTGTTCTGTTCTTTAAATCGGCCGGGACCGCGACTATAATCTGAATTTCAGAACAAACCTTGTCCCTTTGTCGCGCTCCACTCTTATTGTGCCCTGCAACTGCCGAACCAGCGACGCAACAAGTCCCAGGCCGAAACCGGTTGATTGTTCGACGCTCACCGACTCGGGCATCCCGATACCATTGTCCTCAACGATGATGGTGACGGCCCCATCCTCCACCGAAGCCGAAACTCGCACCGTTCCCGCGCCGTTTTCTCCGAAAGCGTATTTCATGATATTGGTCAGAAGCTCATTCAGCAGTATTCCAAGCGGCATGAGCCTGTTCGCTCCGAGCGTGAAATCCTCTACGTTCGTCTCGACTGATACCGAAGGCGCATGCGGGAATATTTTAACGATCTCCCGCACCAGGAATGGCAGGTACTCGGCCATGGAGATGTTTTGATGATCTGTCGAGTGATAGAGTTTATCGTAGAGTACCATCATGCTCTGCACCCTGCTTTTGGCCTCATCGAGGGCCCCGGTGGCCGCTGAGTTTTCCATTGCCCTGGATTGCAGGCTCAGGAGGCTGATTATTGTTCCCATGTTGTTTTTAACGCGGTGGTGCACCTCCTGTAAGAGTAGTTCCTTTTCTTCGAGGTGATTTCTGATTGTATTTTCGGATAGTTTTAATTCGGACAGTTGGCGACGCGTTGTTTTTATGGCAAGCAAAAGACCCGCAAGACCGACAAGCCACGCCACGCCATAACCGGAAATAATGGCGCTCATTTGTGCATTGAGCGCCTGGCGGGTTGGACTCAATGGCAGGGAGATGCTGATCCCGCCCCGGACGTCACCTGTTTTGTAGCCCTGCCCCGCATGGCACCGCAGGCAGACTGCTTTGGTAATCAACGGGCGCATAAGGCGTAAATACTCCTCGCCACCGAAGAAGGTTGTCGTCGATACCTCTTTAACTCCCCGCTCAAAAGCCAGCAAAGCCGCCCTTTCCCATTCATCCGGAGCATTTTCAGGCCTTATTGGATTGAGACTGGTTATATGTCCCCGCTGGCCGTAACTGCGCTCTGCCAGTTCCTGCACCTGACGGGTCATGTACGCGGGGTTTACCAGGGTCAGCCTCTTGCCAGAGGGTGTGGTTATGTCCCTTTCCGGGATGTGTGCAAGATAAGGATTCGGGGGCGTCTCGGGGGACACCGGGACATACACGCCGCCGTGAACGGACGCCCAGTGCCGGAATACGATATACTTGCTGTGGCTTTCGCGCGCTCCGGACAGCGCCATTTCGAGCCGTGCGGAGGACGCCTGTCGGTAATTCCATACGGCCAGCGACGCGATCAGGGCCGTCCATAGTACGGCAATCAGGATGTTGATTTTTAACGGCCACCATCCGGCGTAAGTCATTTCTCCAACGCCTCCCGTATTTTCATGGCGAGGGTATCCATGGAGAAGGGTTTCTGTAGAAAAGGAATGTCTTCGGTCAGGATGCCCTGCCCGGCGATGGAGTTACAGGCGTAGCCTGATATAAAGAGGCACTTGAGCTCGGGACGCCGGATTTTAAGCGTGTGCCAGAGTTCAAGGCCGTTTAATTCAGGCAACAGCACGTCGGTCAGGAGCAGATGGATGGCCTTCGGGTGTTCATCCGCAATTTTAATGGCCTCAATCGGACCGCCGGCCGCAAGCACGGTATAATCGAGGTGTTTGGCCATGTGTTTGATGAGATTGAGAACCGATTCTTCATCGTCGACAAGCAGTATGGTTTCGGTCACCTTCGACGGCTCGGTGTAACCACCCTCCCCCTCTCCAACCGGTTCCGGCGCCTTGCACGCGGGAAGGTAAAGAGTAAATGTCGCGCCGTGGTCCGGCTCGCTGCGGACGTCGATAAAGCCGTTGTTCTGCCGGACGATCCCAAACACGGTTGCAAGGCCGAGTCCGGCGCCTTCGCCCACCCGCTTGGTGCTGAAGAACGGCTCGAAAACCTGTGCCTGCGTTTCCTTATCCATGCCGCAGCCGTCGTCGCTGACGGCGAGCATTATATACAGACCCGGTACGCACCCATCGCGCGTCGCGCAATCGGTTTCGTCCAGCTCCGCCACGCCTGTTTCGATGATGACTTTCCCTCCGCCCGAGATCGCGTCGCGGGCGTTTACCACCAGGTTGGTGATAATCTGGTCTACCTGAGACGGGTCCATCTTCACCGGCGGTAAATCGACGCCGGGCTTCCAAATCAGTTCAATTTCGCGGCCTGCCAGTCCGCCAAGCATTTTCTGCATGCTCCCGATGGTTTCGTTCAGGTTCAGCACCGCCGGCGTGATGGTCTGCCGGCGTGCGAAGGCGAGGAGTTGCCTTATCAGACCGCCCGAGCGTTCCCCGGCCCGCAGTATTTCATGAAGGCATTCCGCCGGCAGGCCGCTCGGCTCAACATCTTTCAAGGCAAGTTGCGCATTCCCTGTGATGACATGCAAAATGTTGTTGAAATCGTGAGCCAGACCCCCCGCCAGACGGCCCACCGCCTCAATTTTTTGAGCCTGACGCAGTTGTTTCTCCATTTCCGAGTGTTCTTTTTCCGCGCGATCGCGATCGGCGATCAACATGCAGATCGCCAGCTGGTCGGCAAGCTGACAGGAAAAAGATATCTCATCCGGCTCCCAGTGATGCGACACATCGACGTGCTCCAGGCACAGAACACCCAATATACGGCCGCTTATACGGATAACCGAATCCAGAAGCGAGGTAATTCGTAACGGCTTAAAATATGTTTCCACATAACCGGCCGTTCTCGGATCGGTCAATGCTTCATGAGCGTCCACGTATCGTGCGGACCGGAGGGCTTCAAACTCGTTCTGATATTCCTCCCTGTGCAAGACCGCGCCCGACGAGTGTCGATCAGCGGACAGCTCGTATAAATCCAGGCAGTGCAGCTCCTCAGCTTCCTGCCTGAACCGCCACACGCTTGCCCTTTCGACGCCGGCGATATGGGCCGCAACCTCGGTGAGGTGGCCGGCGAACAGGGAAATATTCCCCGAGACAAGCGCCGGCGAAACGGACAACTCGGCCAGCGCGTCAAGCTGGCGCCGGCTTCGTTTCAGCGCGACCTGCAATGCCAGTTCGTCCCGTTTGCGCCCGGTGATGTCTTTTATAAACCCCAATAAATGGGAATTGGAGAGTTTTGCCGCGCTGAAAAACAACCATCGAAGTGTGCCGTTTTTATGGGCGAACATGAACTCGCCCCTGGCCGTGCCGGATTTAACCGCGGCATGCAGCAGATCCATAACCGGCGTTTTGAATTCCCGGGTGACCAAATCGGGTATTGACAGGCGCAACAGCTCATTTTCCTCATAACCGGTTATGGCGCAGGCGGCCGTGTTCACTTCGACAAATGATCCCTCCCTGTCCGCAAGGATCACCCCGTCCGGAGCGTTATCGATATAGCCGCGGTATTTTGATTCACTCAGTTCAAGTTCGTGCTGGGAAATCATCAAATCTTCGTTTGCCGATTCGAATTCTTCGATCATCCCCGACAGCTCTTCGTTTGCCGCTTTAAGCATATCCTCATTCCGTTGGCGGTCGGTAATATCGCGAACGATGGCAAGGGCCGTCTCATTGCCGCACGGCACCAGCCGGCTTTCATAAAAGCGGGGCTCTCCATGTACCGGCGCCTCGTACTCAAATATCTGCGGCATACCCGTATCAAAAACGTCCTTTAGTTTCGACTTCGTCAATTCCGCGAGGTAAGCGGGCAGGACATCACCGACGTTGCGGCCAATAAAGCGTTCCGGTTCGACAATGAGGTCCCTGGCGTCAGGTGCGTTATAATCCACCAACAGTCCATCTCGATTAAACAAAAACATCGGGTCGGGAATGGCGTCAAGAAGCGCCCTGTTTCTGTTCGCGATCTTCAAGATATTCTCGTTCGCCCCGAACAGCTCCAATGCCATCTCGATCGAGGACCGCAGTACAAAATCACCGGAGTTTTTGATTATGTAGCCGTAACGTGTTATTCCGCGCACCTTCTCCACCATATCCCGCTCTGCGTGCGAAGAGATGAACACGATGGGAAGTCCCCTCGTTTTGAGGATCCGTACCGCCGCCTCGGGGCCGTCGATTTCCCCGCCAAGGTCTATATCCATGAGAACAAGATCGATAGAGGCATCGCCGTTCGCCGCCAAGACAGCCTCTTTTCCGCTGAACGAAACCATTACGTCATAGCCGAATTGTCTGATGGTCTCCGCCTGGGCCAGCGCAATAATGGGTTCATCTTCGACGAGGAGGATTGTTTTTTTTACATCGTTGGACTTCGTACTCATACCATCTGCCCCTGTCCCCTCAGGTTTTATGTGCACCAATCGACGTATAGTATGAATGAACTGTCCAGGGTTTTTCACCGGCCATTACCGGAATATAATCCAGGCCGGCAAATCGCCCAATCATTCCAAATATGAGTTAACACATTACCGGAGAATAAAGCCGGTTTACCCCTCCAGGGACGGAGAAAGACCCTATATCCATGCGGTCCGCGATAAGTATATTTACGATTCTCGACAGGTGTCAAATAATTATTTTTGCATCGTATACTGCTTGACACCCTCTTCTTTCTCTGCTGCTTTCTCCGGGTGTCAAAGGTTGGCGCGCATCTACGGAACAATATCATGCAAATTAAATCAAAGCTCCCCGCGGTGGGCGTCACCATCTTTACGCAGATGACGCGCCTGGCGAACGAGCGCGGCGCCATAAACCTCTCGCAGGGCTTTCCCGATTTCGACGTGGATCCGGCGCTCATCGCGCTCGTCGAGAAGCACATGCGCCGGGGCGCTAACCAGTACGCCCCCATGCAGGGCGTTCCCCTCCTCCGTGAGCGGATATCCGATAAGACCTTCGACCTGTACGGCCGCCGCTACGACCCCGCGACCGAGATAACGGTGACATCCGGCGCGACTGAAGCGCTCTTCGCCGCCATCACGGCCATGGTGGGCCCCGGCGACGAGGCGATCGTGCTCGAGCCCGCGTACGACTCGTACGTGCCGGCCATTGCGCTCTGCGGCGGCGTGAGCGTGTTCTGCCGCATGCGCCATCCCGACTATTCGATCGACTGGGACATGGTGAAGGACTCCATCACGCCAAAAACGCGCTGTATCATTCTCAACTCGCCGCACAATCCGACGGGGGCGGTGCTTTCGGGGGATGATCTGCTCTCCCTCGCCGAAATCGTCCGCGATACCGACATCGTCATAGTGAGCGACGAGGTTTACGAGCACATCGTCTTCGACGGCCTCGCGCACCAGAGCATGGCCCGTATCGAGGAGCTTGCGCGGCGAAGCTTCGTCATCAGCTCGTTCGGCAAGACCTGGCATACCACGGGCTGGAAGATCGGCTACTGCGTGGCGCCCGCGCCGCTCTCGGAGGAGTTCCGGAAGATCCACCAGTATCTCACCTTCGCCTCGATGACACCCGTGCAGCACGCCTACGCCGAGTTTCTTGACAACAAAGAATCGTATCTCACGCTTCCCGAATTTTACCGGCAGAAGCGCGACCGCTTTCTTTCGCTCGTGGCCCCCTCGCGCTTCGCGGCGATCCCCAGCCGCGGCACCTATTTCCAGATGCTCGACTACTCGGCGATCACCGGCGAACGCGACGTCGATTTCGCGCGGCGCATGACGATCGAGCACGGCGTGGCGGCCATACCGCCGTCGGTATTTCACCACGACTCGGCCGATCACCGCGTTCTTCGTTTCTGTTTCGCCAAAAAGGATGAGACGCTCGAACGGGCGGCGGAGCTTTTATGCAGAATCTGAAAGTTGCCCTTGTCCAGACCGACCTCGCCTGGCACGACATCGAGGCGAACATAGCGCGCTTCGAAACGCTGCTGGCGCCCCTTGCCGGAAACGCCGATCTCGTCGCGCTTCCGGAGATGTTCTCGACCGGTTTTACGATGACGCCCTGGGAGGTTTCGGAGGGGATGGATGGGCGGGCCGCCGCGGGCCTTCGCCGCTGGGCCCGGTCCCTCGGCGCCCACGTGGCCGGGAGCGCAGTGATCGCGGAAGCGGGCCGCTATTTCAACCGCCTGCTGTGGGCGCGCCCGGACGGGACGATCTCGCACTACGACAAGCGGCATCTCTTCCGCATGGCCGGAGAGGACGCCGTCTACGCGCCGGGAACGCGCGCCCCGGTGATGGAAACCGCAGGCTGGAGGATACACCCCTTCATCTGCTACGACCTGCGCTTTCCCGTATGGTCGCGCAATGTCGCCAACGCCTACGACGTCGCGCTCTACGTCGCCAACTGGCCGGCGAAACGCGCGCACCACTGGAGGGCGCTGCTCGCGGCGCGTGCCATCGAGAACCAGTGCTATGTTGTGGGCGTCAACCGCGTCGGCACGGACGGCAACGGCGTCGCCTACTGCGGGGACTCCATGGTGATCGATTTTTCGGGGGAGATACCGCTGGACGCCGGCGATGCCGAGGGCGTGCACGTGCTTGAGCTTTCGTACGAACGGCTTTCCGAGTACCGGCGCTCGTTCCCGGCATGGAAAGACGCCGATCCGTTTACGCTCGGCTGACGCGCGGCGCCCTCAGCCTTCCCAGTCCCAGAAGAAGTCCTTATTGGTGAGCTCTTTATCACCCTCTCCGGCCTCTTCCGTCTTCCGTATGCCCTCCGGAAGATTGCGGGTGTTCTCGTAAAAGAACTTAACCTGCTCCTCGAGGTCGCTCGTCTCGTTTTCCCAGTACTGGACGGTGCCGAAGTGCGGAAAGGCCGACGGAAAGGCCGGATCGTCCCAGCGCATAGCGATCCAGGCCGCGTAACGGATGAAGCGCAGTGCCCGGAGCGGCTCGACCAGGCGCAGCCACGCGTCGTCGAAGTCCCTGAAGAGTCTATAGGCATCCAGGAACACCTGTCGCTGGCGGAGTCCCTCCGTATCGCGCGCGGGGACCAGCATCCACACGTCCTGCACGGCCGGTCCGATCAGAAAATCGTCGAAATCGAGAAAGAACCAGCCCTCGCTTCCGTGTAAGAGATTCCCCAGGTGGCAGTCGCCGTGTATGCGGTGAAACGGCACGTCTTTTCGCAGCGTATCGTAGATATCCACGATCTCGCCTACGGCCTTCGCGTACCGATCGCGGCAGTGTTCGGGCAGAAATCCCCTGTCCAGAAGAAAGCCCAGCGGCCGGAGGCCGTACGAGGCCCCGGTAAGCTCGATCCGGTGCGGCGCCGCGCGGGATGCGCCGTTGTTGTGGATGCGCGCGCACAGCCGCCCCAGCATGGCGATCTCCCCGTCGGAGAGCTCGTCGGGCACGCGGCCGCCGGTGCGGGGCCATATGGCGTATAAAATGCCTTCGGTCTCGCGGAGGGTGCCTCCGCCGGAGAGCTCGAGCGGCGCGCACACCGGGATCTCGTCGGCGCGCAGTTCCGCGAGGAAGCTGTGCTCCTCGAGTATCTGCTCGCGAGTCCAGCGCCCCGGGCGGTAGAACTTTGCGACGACGTGCGAACCGTTCTCAAGCCTGAGGTCGTACACCCGGTTCTCGTAGCTGTTGAGCGCCATGCAATGCCCGGACGGCTCGAAGCCGGCCTCCTCGAGCGCGCCGAGGATAATGTCCGGTGTGAGGTTGAAGAAGAACCTGTTTTCCGGAAGCCCCGCGTGTTCGTGTGCCATATATCTCCATAGGTGCGGTGCGCCTCGAGCGTCACCGGCGGTGTGATATTTCGATGAATCGTGCGTGCGCGAATTCCGGAACGTCCATCCCGCCCGTTCCGCCGCCATATGAACCGGATTTGCGTTTCCGGTTACGCGACCAGTTTAAAGAGTATCACCCAACCGCAATGGCAAGGACTTTTTACCCCTTGAATTCGTCGGTTTTTCCCATGTGATTTAGTATCTCCCCCGCCGAAGGCGGGAGTGATACCATCTTCGCCGTGGAACGGCACTTTATTACACACAACTGTTGACAAAACGCGGTTCACTATACTAGAGTTGTTGCTTTATGAAGTGTCATTGCGAGCCCCGGACTTATCGGGGCGTGGCAATCTCATAAAGCATTTGGTTTTCCATGAAAACGTGTTGCCTTTTGAGATCGCCATGTCGGCCTGCGGCCTCCTCGCGATGACATTTTTGTCGGTTACGCAACAATTCGGAAGATATGATTCATATTTTCGCCGCACACAACAACGAGAAAAGGAGCCATTATGAGCACGCTCAGCGCGACCATAAAGACGAACAAGGGTGACATCAGGCTTTCCCTCTTTGAGGACTCCGCGCCGGTAACCGTCGCGAGCTTCGCCAACCTGGCGCAGAAGGGTTATTATAACGGGCTCAAGTTCCACCGCGTCATCGCGAACTTCATGATCCAGGGCGGCTGTCCGCTCGGCACGGGGACCGGAGGCCCCGGCTATACCTTCGAGGATGAATGCTCGCCGTCGCTCAAGCACGACAGGCCGGGTATACTCAGCATGGCCAACGCCGGCCCCCGCACCAATGGCAGCCAGTTTTTCATCACGCACGTCCCCACTCCGTGGCTAAACGGCAAGCACACGGTCTTCGGCGCGATCGTGGACGATACCGACCAGAAAACCGTCAACGCCATAGCCCAGGGAGATACAATCGAATCCATTACCATTGAGGGCGACACAAAGGAACTTTTTGCAAAACTCACCGATCGAATTGAGGAATGGAACGCACGAGTCAAAAAGTAACTCACGTGCGGCCCATTAAAGGCCGGATTGAAACGACCGGCAGAGCGTGATAATGCCATGAAGGATAAAACCGTATACTCGACCGAACGGGGCGATCTTCGGCAGGGCGGCCCCCGCAAAGAGTCCAAACAGATGCCCTCGGGCATTAAAAAGGACGGAATGGTGCGCGTGCGGCGCGAAACGAAGGGAAGAAGCGGGAAGCCCGTAACGGTGATCTTCGGGCTTCCTCTTTCGGAACAAGCGCTGTCATCCCTCGCCTCCACACTCAAGCGGGGCCTCGGCGCCGGCGGAACGGCGAAGGATGGAACGATCGTCATCCAGTGCGACGACACCGAACGCGTCATCGCCGCGCTCGCGCGCGAGGGATTCGAGGCCAGGCGCGCGGGCGGTTGACAGGACGCCGTGCATTTTTACCTGCAAGGATTGTAGCGCTCTTTAATCTTCGGAAACAGCCTGTCACCGTATTGTTTTCATTCAATTTCATACCCTTAAAATAAATCCGTGATTTTTTACATATATTCGTTGACAAACCGGATGTTGAATATAAGGTGACTGTAACGGATAAAGCACCCTAAACTCCTCGCGTATCTCTCCCTCGTTAATTCCAGGCGGATTTCAAAGGGCGGTTTTAAGGGCTGATCTGAACGGGTTTTCCCGT